>NZ_CP060084.1:4902500-4915572 GCF_014211975.1 Teredinibacter haidensis | reverse complement strand
TTAACTCTTTTTCTCCCTCGTATTGAGAGAAAAACCCACTTAAAAACAAAGCAAGGAAGGGGTTAGCGACCTACGGCAAACCCCGCCAAGGGAGGCGCGCATAACTTAGGCGCCAGAAACATATAGGAATAACATTAAGCATCGATAGTACTCCCCCCGCAGCCCATCACCCTGTGTCGTAACGGGCTGACACAACATAAAAAGCCCGAGCGGGGGCCCAGTGGGTAGCGTGTGAGTTTTTATATACATTGACGTCTAGAGCAATCAGAGGCGGGAAGGGGGAGCATAGCGAGGCGATGGGATAGGCAGAACCGTTAGATATTTCTCTATCTGAACCCTGATAAAGGCGCGGGCTTTACCTCCAGATCCAGAATAGGTCGTTACAGGTCATTTTCTCGCGCACAGTAAAACGCCCCGACCATTTCTGATCGAGGCGTTTTTGTTTGAAGCCTGACGATGACCTACTCTCACATGGCGAAGCGCCACACTACCATCGGCGATGCATCGTTTCACGTCTGAGTTCGGGATGGGATCAGGTGGTTCCAATGCTCTATTGTCGTCAGGCAAACCAGTATCACTTCAACTCTTTTCAGCGGTTAACTACTGGCCTCCAACTTAACAGGAGACTTATCGGAAATTGCGACGAACAATTTCAGTGAAATAAGGGGAAATGAAAGAAGTTTTCAACACTGCTTTAAGCGTTTAAGTATCTTATCCAGCTGTTATTAAACAGCACTCGATGAATGAGTAGTCACTCAATTATCGCTTGGAATTGTAACGTCTGATGTTTTCTTCATCAGTTTTGTCGACTTAACTTATTCTCAGCGATGACACAGTCATCTCTGTTATATGGTCAAGCCTCACGGGCAATTAGTATCGGTTAGCTCAACGCCTCACAGCGCTTCCACACCCGACCTATCAACGTCATAGTCTTTAACGGCCCTTCAGGGGGTCAAGCCCCAGGGAAAGCTTATCTTGAAGGAGGCTTCCCGCTTAGATGCTTTCAGCGGTTATCCCTTCCGAACGTAGCTACCGGGCAATGCCATTGGCATGACAACCCGAACACCAGAGGTTCGTTCACTCCGGTCCTCTCGTACTAGGAGCAACTCTTCTCAACTTTCCAACGCCCACGGCAGATAGGGACCGAACTGTCTCACGACGTTCTAAACCCAGCTCGCGTACCACTTTAAATGGCGAACAGCCATACCCTTGGGACCGGCTTCAGCCCCAGGATGTGATGAGCCGACATCGAGGTGCCAAACACCGCCGTCGATGTGAACTCTTGGGCGGTATCAGCCTGTTATCCCCGGAGTACCTTTTATCCGTTGAGCGATGGCCCTTCCATACAGAACCACCGGATCACTATGACCTACTTTCGTACCTGCTCGACTTGTCAGTCTCGCAGTCAAGCTGGCTTGTGCCATTACACTAACCTCATGATTTCCGACCATGATTAGCCAACCTTCGTGCTCCTCCGTTACTCTTTGGGAGGAGACCGCCCCAGTCAAACTACCCACCATGCACTGTCCCCAATCCCGATAAGGGACCTAGGTTAGAACCTCAAACATATCAGGCTGGTATTTCAAGGTTGGCTCCACATAGACTAGCGTCTACGCTTCAAAGCCTCCCAGCTATCCTACACAAATAGGTTCAAAGTTCAGTGCAAAGCTGTAGTAAAGGTTCACGGGGTCTTTCCGTCTAGCCGCGGGAACACAGCATCTTAACTGCGATTTCAATTTCACTGAGTCTCGGGTGGAGACAGCGTGGCCATCGTTACGCCATTCGTGCAGGTCGGAACTTACCCGACAAGGAATTTCGCTACCTTAGGACCGTTATAGTTACGGCCGCCGTTTACCGGGGCTTCGATCAAGAGCTTCTCCGAAGATAACCCCATCAATTAACCTTCCGGCACCGGGCAGGCGTCACACCCTATACGTCCACTTACGTGTTTGCAGAGTGCTATGTTTTTAATAAACAGTCGCAGCCACCTGGTCACTTCGACCACCAATAGCTTAGGGAGTAAATCCCATCACCATCAGCGGCGCACCTTCTCCCGAAGTTACGGTGCTATTTTGCCTAGTTCCTTCACCCGAGTTCTCTCAAGCGCCTTGGTATTCTCTACCTGATCACCTGTGTCGGTTTACAGTACGGTCGTCTGTTACCTGAAGCTTAGAAGATTTTCTTGGAAGCAGGGCATCAACCACTTCGCCCAAAAAAGGGCTCGTCGTCAGCTCTCAGCCTTAAGGGTCCGGATTTACCTAAACCCTCAGCCTACTACCTTAAACATGGACTACCAACGCCATGCTGGCCTAGCCTTCTCCGTCTCTCCATCGCAGTAACAGCCGGTGCACGAATATTAACGCGCTTCCCATCGACTACGCATTTCTGCCTCGCCTTAGGGGCCGACTAACCCTGTCCCGATTAGCGTTGGACAGGAAACCTTGATCTTCCGGCGTGGGGGTTTTTCACCCCCATTATCGTTACTCATGTCAGCATTCGCACTTCTGATACCTCCAGCATGCTTTACAACACACCTTCACAGGCTTACAGAACGCTCCCCTACCATGCCCTAAGGCATCCGCAGCTTCGGTTATCAATTTGAGCCCCGTTAAATCTTCCGCGCAGGCCGACTCGACTAGTGAGCTATTACGCTTTCTTTAAAGGATGGCTGCTTCTAAGCCAACCTCCTAGCTGTCTAAGCCTTCCCACATCGTTTCCCACTTAATCGATATTAGGGACCTTAGCTGGCGGTCTGGGTTGTTGCCCTCTTGACTACGGACGTTAGCACCCGCAGTCTGTCTGCCGTGATTGTACTCCTCGGTATTCGGAGTTTGCATGGGGTTGGTAAGTCGGGATGACCCCCTAGCCCAAACAGTGCTCTACCCCCGAGGGTAAGACACGACGCACTACCTAAATAGTTTTCGGGGAGAACCAGCTATCTCCGGGCTTGATTAGCCTTTCACTCCGATCCACAAGTCATCTCCTAACTTTTCAACGTTAGTGAGTTCGGTCCTCCAGTCAGTGTTACCTAACCTTCAACCTGCCCATGGATAGATCGCCCGGTTTCGGGTCTATTGCTTGCGACTCGACGCCCTATTAAGACTCGATTTCTCTACGGCTCCGCTATGCGCTTAACCTTGCCACAAACAATAAGTCGCTGACCCATTATACAAAAGGTACGCTGTCACTCCGAAGAGCTCCAACTGCTTGTATGCACACGGTTTCAGGATCTATTTCACTCCCCTCACAGGGGTTCTTTTCGCCTTTCCCTCACGGTACTGGTTCACTATCGGTCAGTTGGGAGTATTTAGCCTTAGAGGATGGTCCCCCTATCTTCAGTCAGGATGTCACGTGTCCCGACCTACTTAATATGGAATATAAAAAGCTTCGCGTACGGGGCTATCACCCTCTATTGCCGCACTTTCCAGAGCGTTCTGCTACTTCTTATATTCTCGGCTGCTCCCCTTTCGCTCGCCGCTACTAAGGGAATCTCGGTTGATTTCTTTTCCTCCGGGTACTTAGATGTTTCAGTTCCCCGGGTTCGCCTCTTACACCTATGTATTCAGTGCAAGATACCCGCAAGCGGGTGGGTTTCCCCATTCAGAAATGTTCGGATCAATGCTTGTGTGCCAGCTCCCCGAACCTTATCGCAGGCTCCTACGTCTTTCATCGCCTCCAACTGCCTAGGCATCCACCGTGTGCACTTATTCACTTGACCATATAACACAGATAACTGCCTATATCGCTTTACGAACAAGTTTTTGATGTCGACTTATTTACAATTCTCTCTGATATCCAATACGCTATCTGTAACTCCAAAAATTACCTGGCTATCAGGCAACTCTAAAACTAAAGCTACATTAGTCCGCGTCAAACACCAGTCGATAACTAAGTGTCTCTACACATTGTTTGAATGCTGTCGTAATAACAATTACACCGGATAAGCTACTTAATTAAACTCTCATACCCAGACTTTCATCTGAGTGTGAATTGTTGTAATCGCTTAAATGCAATGTTTTACAACTTCTTTCATTTCCTAATTTTTAAAGAACTTCTCGCTTGGCGTGTGCCGTTGAGAGGGTGCGTATCTTACACTCAGATTCAAATGAGTCAAGATTTTTTTAGCTAAAGTTCACAAAAATATTTCAGCTGTATGTCAGCGTCCTGCACCATCTGAATTCGCGCGCTTCACCCCCCCAGACAGGCGTCGACCTGGGGTATTCATGGTATTATTACTCCTTTGTCCGAATGGCGGCAACTGCAACAACTATAGCTCCGCCCCCTACACTACTTCAGGCACCTATTACCATGCCCCGATCCTCTCGGCAAAAATCTGTCTTGGTGGTTCGCCTTAGCCATGTCACCGATGTGGTTATGGCTAGCCCCATGGCATACCTGATAAAACGCCATTCCGACAATGTTCACCTAACATGGGTCGTTCAGGCAAAATATGCCCCCCTTCTAGTAGCAAACCCCGATATAGATAACTTGATCACCTGGGATAAAGACTACTGGCTGCAGCTACTTCGTAAAGGAAAGTTCCTAAAGCTCTACCGGGAAATAATCCTCCTCAAGAGCCAACTTAGAAGACGCCGCTTCGACATAGCCCTCGACCTACAGGGAGTCATGTTCAGCAGCTTCATTACGTGGTTAAGCGGCACCAGGATTCGTATTGCCCTCGGGGCTACCCAGGGAAGCAATTGGTTCGCAACCAAAACCATCTCCAGAAACATCGGGGAAGAGACTCAGCTCGGCTCGGAGTACCGATACCTTCTCAGCCAGATTGGGATGCCTGATACCCCCTGGCAAATGGTTGTTGCGCCACCGGCAGAGACCACCCAAACGCTAGTAAATAAATTCCAATTTCCCTATCCTACTGAAAGGTATGCGGTTATCTGCCCTTTCTCAGTTTTCGCTCACAAGCGCTGGCCAGACGAGTACTGGAAGCAGATATCTCTACGCATTCGCGGACGCTACCAGCTAAAAACTGTTATTCTCGGTTTAGAGCGAGATACCGAAAAAGGGGGGGAGATTGCCACCGCTATTGGCGCCATTTCCCTAGTGGGTAAAACAACCTACAGCCAAGCGGGTGAACTAATAAAACACGCAAAACTGGTTATTGGGATCGATACCGGGCTTATGCATTTAGGGCACGCGTTTCGCACCCCCACCATTGGCCTTTTTGGATCAACTTGCCCTTACTCCTATGCCGGAGTCGAGACCAGCAAAATTATTTACCAAAAACGTTATTGTTCTCCCTGTAACAACAAACCTATTTGCTCGGGAAGGTTCGACTGCATGAAAGAAATCACACCGGACATAGTACTGTCAGAGCTAAAGCCCTTGATGAAAATCGCCAACGAAAAACAACACATTTAAACAATCAAACAAAATTAAAATGAAAAGTTCATACGGATATAGATTAAAACCGCTGCTATTTCTTAGCTCTTTATTCTTCTGCTCGCAGAGCATAGCTGCCGAAAATTACCTACCGATTCACCTCGACCCAGGAGTTGAGGCGAAAGTAGAAAAACTTTTTGTCCTAGTAAATATGCCGATTATTAAGCGGCCAATCGCGGTAAAAAACGTGCGCAAAGCAATCGCTAAGCTGGGCGACAAAAACCCCTCACTAACGGCAACTCTTAACCACTATTTGAAGCGCTATGAACACAATGCTGGCATTGTTCACGCACAAATTAAAGTCTCTAGCAGCTCAGGGAAAGCCGTATTCCAACCGAACAGCAGGGGGGCAGATACAAACGGATCATATCAAGGATCAATTGCAGGCTACTGGAAAGTGTCAAGCTTGGTAAACCTTAATATGGGCGCTCTGGCTTACGACCAATCACTAGCAGAAAAAGGCCAGTATCTAGAAAATACTTACTTATCCATTGGCAACGAATACATACAGGCCGACATCGGCAATCGCCCCCACTGGTTCGGCCCCTTCCAGGAAAGCGATATGCTGCAATCGACAAACGCAGCAACTTCAACTGGTGTGACGGTATCCAATACGACACCGTTAACAAAGTTCGGCATTCGCTACGAGATATTTCTAACCCAAATGTCCGAATCCGATGTCATATTGAGTGAAGATCACAGCGAGAGATTAACCGGCAAACCAAAGCTGCTAGGTGTACACGCAAGTGCGGAACCCATAGAGGGATTTTCTCTCTCATTTAATCGATTACTGCAATACGGCGGCGCCGACAGGGACGATAGTTTGTCCACTTTGTACAAAGCCTTTATTAATGCAAAAAAACAAGACAACAGCGGTGATTCAGGAAACGACTTTGGCAACCAACTTTCGTCTATAGCAACCCGCTACACATTTACTGGTGATTTTCCGATATCGATTTATATGGAATATGCCGGCGAGGACACATCAAAAACCTCAGACTTTCATCTGGGTAACACATCTCTAATGCTTGGTATTCACCTCCCCCAAATTACCGATAAACTTGACCTATCTTACGAGCATGCAGAATGGCAAAACAGCTGGTATGTTAATGGGAATTACGGCGACGGCCTTCGCCAACACAACGGTATAATGGGCCACTGGGCCGCGAGCCAACGAAACTTTAACGACGCGGTTGGAGCCGATAGCCACACAGTAAAACTTAACTGGCATATAAACAGTGAAAAAACCTTAATCACCAAATACCGTCAGGTCAGCAACCAAGATTATTCATCTTCTAGCTACGAAACAGGTTACTTACTTGAAGCAGAATATAGTCAGATATTTAAGAGAATCACGCTGGGAGGCCGATTTCTATTTGGGAATGATGTATTTGGGGAAAGCTACAGCCAGATCTCGGGGGTTATACGATGGTAAATCCATTTAGAACAAAAACAAAAGTAATACCTATGTTCGTCTTTTCATGCTTTGCTTCCGCAGGCTCTCTTGCCTATGAGCCTTATTTAAATATTGGAGCAACCTACTACTCTATCAGCTACGACACGAAAAACTCGACTTACGATGCAACGAAAAATACGGGTAGCGGCTACCACTTGGGCTTTGGCATTCGTAATACCTTTGGAAGCGACAACCAGCATTTACTAGGTACAGGCATCGATATTGACCAAATAGATAACCAGAAACTGCTCGGCTATCGCGCACTCGACTACCAATATAAACTCAATACTAACATCCGGTTCGGCGGGTTCATCGGCGCAGCCTCCTGGAATACGGGGTTGCCGCAAAACGGCTACCTCACTGGCATCAATGCCAGCTACCTACCCCTAAGCGACAAGTTTGATGTAATGTTCGAGGTACGCTATGCCAGCGGCTTAGCGAGAGACAGGCTATTAGAAGACGACCCAGAGAACACCAATCCTTACAGCCCACAACCAGATATTTTTGCTGTTATTATGAGTAGTTCGCTAATTATCAACTGGCGATTTCAGTGATTAGATAACAAGACAACCGAATGACGCTAGACCAGGAAAACCGTCGCCATTTTCGAGGGCGACGATATGCTTCACCTTACCACTCGCGTCCACAATGCGAGTGGTGCCAGAAGAGATAACCATCAAGCGCATCTATGCTCTGGCGTTTGGTGAAAGCCCCATTTATTCACGCAGCACAACATTGTTAAATTTTTTGTATTACAACAATCTGCACGCATAGAGTTCGACTTAAATCATTTAACCCTTAATCGTATTGGGCCGTACATATGTCGCAGAAACCTTATCAAGGTCCCGAAACGGCCATTAGACATGAAGCAAATTATCAACTGGAAGATATTTAAGTCTAACGATTTAAACCAAAAGTCACGTAACATCTGACGATTATCCTCAGTATTCAAGCCACTCTTTTTCAGCATTTTCATGCCATTAATAAACGTGATTGCGCAAAACCGTATATGGACAAGCTGGATTTTTCGGTTTAAGGGGTAATTCGAGCGGCTCCATAGATCTAAAACGCTGCAGGCTGCAGCAAGTAAATCTGCCACCTTTTTTACATCTGGGGACTGAACAATACTAGAGGATCGTTCGCGGTATGCTATCAACGCTAATCGGCAGTAAGCAAATCGCTCCGCAGAAAAAACCAATTCTGGCACACAAAAAAGATCTTCAAAATATTTACCTTCTGGAAACGTCAGTCCAGAGTTCCAAAGTTCGTATCGACTAATTCTAGCCCACGTCTGGAAACGTCGTTTACGTAGCATGCCCATCAAGATTCTGGCTTTGTTAGCCAAAAGCGCTTGCTTCCCAGTTACATCCAATGTTGCAATATGGTGGCCGCTGCTTTCTGTCGCGGTCAAAGCCGCTATATCCTCTGACACCATGATATAGTCAAACATTAAAATATCTGGTTCTTTTGATTTAAGCTGCGACTGTATCTCATGCAGTGCATTGGGCAATATAAAATCATCCGAATCTAAAAACCAGATATACTCACCACTGGCATATTTTAGCAAGCTATTTCGCGCGGCAGAAACCCCCCGATTAAGCTCGTGTCGATACGATTTAAGAAAGCTGTACCGCCCTGTTAGCTGTAAAATAATTTCTTCTGAATTGTCTGTAGAGGCATCGTCAAGGACTAAAACCTCGACCCCCTCGATCCATTGCCTCGCAACAGAGTCAATACAATCTTCCAGAAACTCCGCGACATTGTAAATCGGTATTAGGACACTCAACCACGGGCGGTTCTCAAAATGCGTCATAACTTTCAATCCATAGCATACTTGAACTTCATTCAAACGAATATCGGGGACAGAGGCGTCATCACGAGCAGCGTGAAACCAAAATAGTTTACCTCCAGTATTTTTACGCAACCAAGCTAAGAGGCGTTACCCGAAAAAAATGATCAGCACCTTACTTTTACCGGACGATAGCCCCTCAAAAAACACAACAATTGTGTGGTAGTAACAGAAAGCAATCAATAAAATTAGCGGCAGAATACACGTTGTATTGAATTGTATCCAGAGCGCTCTTCGAAACTAAGAACACACTGCAAACTTAACACTTACATGATCAAGGTCTTTTTCTTTACTAACGCTCCGGCTAAAGCTAGGCCGTTTACTCCTGCGAAAAATGATGGCCACTAGCAATTCACCGACTGGTCAATAGTTATATTTAAGTGCTCTACGCGAACGCCGTAAAAGATGGTCTATGCCCATCATAGATGCAAATTTTATCTATATGCTTCCCGCGATGCCAGCCGTAAAAACATGTCGTGATTGGCTATTTTTCCTACTGAAGCACCCACAAATATGGTACCTTTCTAGCGCACCAGATCAAAGCAAGCAATATAGGTATACTCGCTCGTGATCTCGTTCTGGATTCCAATCATTCAGGAGTCAGTCAGATGTTTTTTATATTATTAGCGTAGTATCATCCCTAGGCTGGAAATTCTGTAAAAAAATAATTTTACCGGAAGCGTTTACGGCGTACCCTACAAGATATCAACTCCATGGGAGAGCCAATCGATACGAAATATTGTCAAATTCCCCCTGAATCCCATGGTAAAATTTAGTATGGTTATTACCGTCTACACTTACGACCTAGTCAAGAAGCTACAGAGAGGGTGTAACGCGCGCCAACGGTAAAAATATTTCGGTATCCGCCTGCTGGATCGTCCTCAATTGATTAGGAAACCACTCCGAAACTTCCGTCAGCCAGTAGCAAATTTTTATTATATAGAAAATAAACGGACTGATATTAAGTCCCGAAACATCCCTATTTCGACGTTAGATAACATGAATGCAAATAGTCAAGACCAGATGAGTAACCGCCTAAGAATCATTCACATCTTGCTTTCCAAAGGTTTTGCAGGAACGGAACGTTCAACGGTGGAATCCTGTAATGCGCAATGCGGCGACCATGACGTATTGCTAATCACACGGGAAAATCAAGCAAAAAAGAGCGGTGCCTGTATCAAACCACATCTAAACCCAAGCGTTCAGGTCGAGGAAGTAAACCCCAATTTTTTTACCCGCAAATCTATTCAAAATATAATTGATCGCTGGCAGCCACAGGTTATTCATGCGCATCTGAGGCGCCCAACCCGCCTTATTGCCAAGTGCAAAACAGATGCAGTTAAAATATCAACCTTGCATATTGGTGTAAATGGCGCTCAGTTCCTGGATATGGATGCACTCATCGCCATTTCTCCTTGGCAACTTGAGCACATCCCCAATGAATATTCCGGTGAAGTTCAATGGATTAGAAACTCACTACTTCCACACCCTGCTCTGCCATTGAATAAAATTGGAGAGTTACGAAATCAGCTCGGCGCCACAGAGAAAACCTTTGTAATAGGTGGCGTTGGCCGACTGTCAAACAGCAAAGGCTGGGATGTGCTAATAGAAGCATTCAAAACCGCGAACCTCGACAACGCACTACTTCTACTGATTGGAGAAGGGCGGGACGCCACAAAATTGAAAAAGCTGAGCGATAACCGCCCAAACATTAGATTCCTCGGTTTTCAAAATAATGTCAAAGACTACTATGCCGCATTTGATGTTTTCGTTTGCCCTTCTCGCGAAGAGCCGATGGGACGCGTGGTACTCGAAGCTCTGGATGCAGGTGTAAGAGTTATCGCTTCAGATATTGAAGGTCCAAAAGATATGTTGAACGAATACCCGGGTAGGCTTTTTCCCTGCGAGGACGTTTCCGCTCTTAGAGCTGCGTTAGAAGAAACTGAAAAAAATAGATTTGATGGGTATCAGAAGCCAGACCTATCTCTTCACCACCTGGAAAATGTTTCACGGGAAATGATCGCCTTGTACCGCAGAGTCATCTGTAAACGACCACATAGCAACCCATAACACGGCTCCGCTCAATCAAACCTCATTCAACACATACCGCATACAACGGTGGAATATGAATATGGCGTTATATTCCTTTATAGAACGGCTCTTCGCCTTCAGGGCGAGTTTTAAAACGACGATGAACCCAAAGATACTGCTCGGGGGTTTCGTTTACCCTGGCCTCGATAAAACGATTCATCGTATTCGCATCTTCAATGTCGCCCTTTCCCAGCAGAGAGGTGATCGGGGCATATATCTCCACCTCATGCCCACCGTCAGCTCTTCTTCGAGCAACCCATGGTACAATCTCCGCGTTTCCAGCTTTTGCAAGTTGTGCAGGCGCCTTTACAGTTGCAGCCTGAACACCGAGAAAGGGGACAAACACGCTCCGCTTTCGTCCGTAATCCTGATCAGGCGCATAATTTACAAAGTGCCCACCACGTAAAGCCTTCACTATGCCTCTCACGTCACCGTTGGGAATAACCTGACTTTTTCGATTGCGGTGAATACGGCCTCTCGCCTGCACATATTCATACACTGCATTTTTATGGGGTCGATAAAAGCCATCGATGGAGGTCACCGTATTAACAAAAGCAGCACCCATTTCTATCGACGTAAAATGTATGCCCATAAATAGTACGCCCTTACCATGCATTTCAACGGCTTGGAGATGGTCATAACCAATCAGGCGAAAATGTTTTTTTATTCGCCAGTTTGGCCAAAACCACGCTGCACCACTTTCAAAAATGCCGATAGCAGTAGAACGTAATACCTCCCTTAACAACTCAAACTTTTCTTTTTCTGAGTGGTTTGGATAGCAGCGTTCGATATTTCGCTGTGCGATATTTCGACGAGAACCACCATATTTAACAAGTAAGTCACCCAGCTGATTACCTAAAAAAATTTGAAGTCGAAACGGAAAAGACTGAACCAATAACCACCATAAACCGATCCCAAACCAGGATAGCCAATATCGAGGGTGCAACAACTTCATCTTGAACTGAACGCGTTTCATACTTAGTCGTACTATTGAAGGGAGCAAAAAAACTTGCAGAGCGATGCAGCTTCTCGCTCAACGGTATAACAATCTAATACACGCTCACGGCCGTGTAATCCCATTCCATCTAAAACCATTGGATTAGCTAGCATCTCATTCAGTTTCTCAGTTATAGCCGCTTGGTCCTCTGGAGCAACCACAAAACCATCTATCCCTTCGCGAACGACCTCTCTCCATGCTCCAGCATCTGTCGCCAATACAGCGGTACCACTACCCATAGCCTCTAGCACCGTCAAGCCGAACCCTTCATTTTTACTTAAAGCGGCAACCAGAGAAACCGAACGAAATAATTCTGGGATTTTTTCGAACGGTAACTCCCCAAGAAAACGTATTCGCCCCTCCAAACCTGCGTCAGCTATTTTTAGCTTAAGCTTATTCACAAAAGATTCATTAGAAACGGAAATTCGGCCAACAATAATCGCAGTATAACCAGGGCGACCTGGAAGCACCTGAATACATGAGTTCACAAAATGATGTACCCCCTTTTGTTCACGCACACGCCCAAATATCGCTAGACCTCTCTCCCCCCCCATACCCTGCGATTGCCATAGTCGTTGACGATCATCGACGGGAAAATAGGTTTCTATTTGAATTCCGTGCGGAATAATAGCGTCAGGTTTAAACGACAGATAGCTAGCCGCAGCTTCACATGTAGAAATAACCGAATCCATTTTCGACATTAACCAACGTGTAAAAGCCGAGTGGTTGCGCTGAGCGGTTGATGTGAATACTATTTTTACTTTTACTCTAAAAATAAATTTAAGTAGCAAGGCTTGAATCATTTCGTCATTACGACGCGCATGGAAAATTCGCCAGCGTCCATCGGGCAATACTTTTCTAAAAAATCGGGCCACCTGCCAAAATGAAATCGCCATTGAGGAGTCATACAAGTGATGATCCCCCATCACTCTCACCGACATAATAGATGCCTGATGAGGCAAGGTTTGCAGCATAGTGGACGTTACACCTGAAAATCGAGGGTTGGAGTTACCGACAATCAATTCACAATCCAATACCCCAGACAAAGGCGACATAATAATATCCTTCATATTTTGTTCCGCTACGAGCAACTAACTCTTTTGCGCCTGACTTATTCCTGCCGGAGTTTCAATCAACTTTTCACGGATAGACGTCTTTCGTATTATACGATTACGCTTCCAGTCCTCTTCATTGGCATAACCGCGCGCGTGATCTAAATGTACGCAGATGGCACTGTAGCGAATCTGTTTCCCGCGAATACCTGCGTTAAGGAGTCTCC